>CAKMWN010000001.1:0-30163 GCA_928722055.1 uncultured Collinsella sp. | reverse complement strand
AGGTACCGTCACGTCCTTAGCGCACAACTCATATAGTGCGCTGTCGCCAACGACAGCTCGAACCCCGGCAACCCCGCCAACATGGTCGGCATGACCGTGCGTGCAGACAGAGCCGAGTACGCGCACCTCGGGATGCGCGGTGCGGATATGCTCCACAAGACGCTCGCCCTCCCACGCCGGATCGACGATTAAGCACTCGTCATTCGAAATCACGGCGTAACTGTTGGTCTGAATCGGGCCGTTGACGAGCGCCTCAATCGAAGCCGCACCTCGGGGTGTCAGGTCCAAAGTCATATCGCCCATGCGCATACCCTCCTTCTAAAATACGTTCGAGGCACCAAACGATGCCTCGAACGTAACCAATATCTATGATGCTGAGAGGCTCTCGCACCTACACACGGCGCTTGAGCTGAGCTCCGCCTTCGCCGGGCATAAGACGGCGAGCGTCGTAGACCGAATCGACACTGCTGATGGAAGCCAGCAGCGGATCCAGACCACTCGCGTCCGAGATCTCGACCATAAAGCGCAGGGTTGCAATACCCTCGCGGTTGGTCGACGTGGCGGCAGAAAGGATATTGCCGCCCGCATCGCCAATGGCAATGGTGACATCCTTGAGCAGGCCCATACGGTCCAAGCACTCGACCACGATCTCGACCTGGAAGAGGGTGTCGGCAGCGCCGTCCCACTCCACATGGATCATGCGCTCGGGATGTTCCATAAGACCCTTGACGTTGGGGCAGTTGGCGCGATGTACCGAAACGCCACGACCGCGCGTGATGAAGCCGACGATGTCGTCGCCCGTCACGGGGTTGCAGCAATGAGCCAGACGGACCAGCAGGCCGCTGTTGCTCTCGCCCTTGACG
Organism: uncultured Collinsella sp.; assembly: GCA_928722055.1. Taxonomy (GTDB): domain Bacteria; phylum Actinomycetota; class Coriobacteriia; order Coriobacteriales; family Coriobacteriaceae; genus Collinsella. The sequence continues at coordinate 29,300 of CAKMWN010000001.1, read as the reverse complement.
ATAATGCCGTTACTTGCGCTCTTGCCGCGCTTTTGCGGCTTGCGGTTGGAGCCGCGAGCAGGCTGTTTCACGACCTCGGCGATAGCCTCGGCCTTGGTGAGCTGTTCCTCGGGCTTGGGGTCCAAGATTTGCTCGACCTTATTGCCCACAGCGCGCGGGGCAACCTTGCCGGCGCCGACGGCGGCAAACAGGTCCTCGAGCTGCTTGAAGTTAAACTGCTCCGCTACGGCGTTGAGTGCACGCGTCGAACGCGGCGTAGAAATGCCATAGCCACGCTTCCGCAGGTCCTTGGCCAGCATATCGCGGCCGGCAGCAGCGTCGTCATCCTTGGTCGCAGCGGCAAAATAGCGGCGGATCTTTGACTTGGCGGAAGGCGTCTTAACGATCTTGAGCCAATCACGCGACGGCTTGGAACTCTTGTTAGTCAGGATCTCGACACGGTCACCCGTCTTAATCTCGTGCGTGAGCGGAGCCACCGCACCGTTGATTTTGGCGCCGACGCAATGGTTTCCCACCTCGGTGTGAACGGCATAGGCAAAGTCGAGCGGCGTGGAGCCGGCACGAAGCGCCATGACCTCGCCCTTGGGCGTAAAGACGAAGATCTCCTGATCGAAGAGGTCGACCTTCAGCGAATGCAGGTATTCCTTGGCGTCGGTGATCTCATCAGACGCAGCCCAATCGAGCGAATGCTTGAGCCAGTTGATCTGGTCGTCCAAACGTTGAGCGTCATTGGTCTTGGAAGCAGACGATCCGCCCGACTTCTTGTATAGCCAGTGGGCGGCAATGCCGTACTCGGCCTGCTCATGCATCTCGTAGGTTCGAATCTGAATCTCGAGCGGACGGGCCGTGGGGCCGATGACCGTCGTGTGGAGCGACTGGTAGTTATTGACCTTGGGCATGGCGATATAGTCTTTAAAGCGACCGGGCATGGGGTGCCACAGCGTATGCACCGCGCCGAGCGTGGAGTAGCAATCGCGCACCGAATGCGTGATGACACGCAGTGCCACCAGGTCGTAGATCTCGGAGAATTCCTTGCCCTTGCGCTTCATCTTTTGGTAGATGGACCAATAGTGCTTGGAACGGCCGTTAATCTGGAAGTCCTCCAGGCCAATGCGGTTGAGTTCGTCGGTGAGTGTCTTGATGGTCTCGGCCAGATAGCGCTCACGGACCTCGCGCGACTCCGCCACCATGCGCGCGATGCGCTGGTAGGCGTCGGGTTCAAGGTAGAAGAAGGACAGGTCCTCGAGCTCCCATTTAATGGAGCTCATGCCCAGACGGTCGGCCAGGGGCGCATACACGTCCATGGTCTCGCGAGCCTTAAACAGGCGACGATCCTCGCGCAGGGCTGCCAGCGTTCGCATGTTGTGCAGACGGTCGGCAAGTTTAACGATGATGACGCGGATGTCCTTGGACATGGCGAGGAACATCTTGCGCAGCGTGAGGGCCTGCTTCTCGTCCATGCTGTCGACTTCGATGTTGGTGAGCTTGGTCACGCCATCGACGAGCTCGGCCACCGTATCGCCAAACAGGCCGGAAACATCGGCAAGCGAGGTCTCTGTATCCTCAACGGTATCGTGCAGCAGCGCGGCGCACACCACATCGCAGTCCATCTTGAGATCGGCCAAAATGATGGCAACCTCGACGGGATGGTTAATGTACATCTCGCCCGAGCGGCGCTTTTGGTTGCAGTGCTTCTCGGCGGCAAAGCAGTAGGCCTGCTCCACCTTGGAGAAGTCGTCCTCATTCATATATTTGAGGCACAGGCGCTCCAGCTTGTCGTAGCTGTCCGCCACAATCTCGGGCGGCAGCTCATCGGCATGCTTATAGTGCTCCATCTCCGAAAACGGCTGGAGGGTGGAATCATGGGCGGTACGGGCTGCGGCATCCATCGAGGTCCCCTTCCCCTAGGCCCGCGGTACGATCGGGCGGTTAACTTTGGCTAGCATATCAGAAGCGCACGAATCGAGCGCCCAGCTCCGGAAAGCCGAAAACTCCATGCGCGAGCGCAAGCCCTCCAAATAGCGAATTGACCTACTCAATTGCACGCGGCCGGGGTTTTCGGCCATCGCGATGCGACGGGCGTCGTCAAACCCCGAAACTCGACAAAAACCAAGCTCTTCGAAGATTCCCAGGCCGCTTTCCACCGAACGCTCGTCGACCGGCGTGCGAGCATCGATGGCAAGGCACATCTGTGCGATGTCGATATCGCTCGCGCTAAAGGAATCGTCCCCGGTTTTGCCGCGGTTGGAGCGCCACATGGTCTGCAGCGCGCGATAGAGCGTGACGAGCTCGTCGCGCTCGGGCGCATAGCAGTCGAGTAGGCGCTCGTTAATGCGGGCGTCGCGCGACGAATAGAGCAGATGGATCACGGCGGGCTGGCCATCGCGACCGGCACGGCCGCTCATCTGGTTAAACTCAATGCCGCCAAACGGCATGTGATAGAGCACGACATGGCGAATATCGGGAAGGTTGACGCCCTCGCCAAAGGCAGATGTCGAGACGATGCAGCTGAGGCTTCCGTCTCGGAATGCTTCCTCCACGCGACGGCGATCGGAACGCGCAAGCCCCGCGTTATAGAACGCGATATGGGTTGCGCAATCGGGCACACGCTTGCGCAACGTCTTGGCGAGCGCCACGGACTGGTCGCGCGAATTGACGTAGATGACGGTCTTTTCCCCCGTCGCCACAATCGACACCAAACGGTTCTCGCGACTTGCAAGATCACGGTCGTCCTCGAGCCGCAGGTTCTCGCGCACCGTCTCGTCGACCACCGTGCGAGTGATCGGCAGCATGCGGGCAAGCTCGGCCACGACCGGAGCCGTCGCGGTGGCCGTCGCAGCCATAACGACCGGGTCGCCCAGGGCTTTGAGGATATCGGGCATGTCGAGATAGGCGCTGCGGTCGCCGCCCTTGGCAAGGCCGGCGTGGTGCGCCTCGTCGATAACGACAAAGCCGATGCGGCCCGAACGTGCGAAGCGGTCACGGTGGATAGATAGGAACTCGGGCGTCGTGAGCACGATACCGGTGCGGCCCGAAGCTAGGCCGGCGAACACATCATCGCGTGCGGCCTCCACGGTCTCGCCGGTCAGCACGCCAACACCAATACCGAGCGCTGCCATCGTCGACGAGAGGTGATAGGCCTGGTCGGCAACGAGCGCACGCAGCGGATAGACAAAGATGCTCGAACGTCCGCGAAGCACCGCCTCACGCGCGGCATGCACATGGAAGATGAGCGACTTGCCGCGCCCCGTTCCCATAACGGCCAGAACACTTTGGTGATCGGCCAGGGCATCGAGCGCCTCGACCTGCGCGCGATGTGGCTGGTTCGAGCCGATAAAGCTATGGATAAGCGAGCGCGTGAGCTCGGTATAGGAAAGCTGGGCGAGCGTCTCGCGCTTGCGCGACTCCAAGCGCAGGCCGGAATCCGCCGGCTGCACGCCACGACGAAGCTCGCATGCCGGATCGTCGACGCTGGGCAGCGTGGTATCGCGGACCAGAACATCCTTGACCATGAGCTTGGGCTTCACACGACCCTGCCAATGCTCGGCAACGGCCTCGAACACCAAGTCGACAGCGCTATCGCAGTTGATGAGCTTATCGATTTGCGGCACGCGGAACATAATAGCCGGCACACTCGCGGCGCCATCGGTCGCCACAAAGCGCATGTGCTCGCCGGTCTTACCCACCACGGCGCGATCACACATCGTCACGCCCTCGGCAGCCAGCAGCGGCACCTTATTACCCTGGCCAAACGGCTCAAGGCGGGAAATCTGCTCGATGGTCTCGATATTCAATTCGGAAAGGTCGACCGTGGCGGCAACCTCGTCGGTGTCCTCAAAGTCCTCGGCGGGAAGCTCGGACAACACGACGGAAAGGCGACGGCGGAACTCATCGAGCTTGGATGCCTCGATGGTCACACCCACCGCACCGGCATGTCCGCCGCGACGAATCATCAGGTCGGAACAGCGTTCGATGGCGTCAAACAGGTTAACTTTGCCCACCGAGCGACCAGAGCCGCGCGCGATACCGTCCTCGATCGAGAACAGCAGCGCCGGCACGTGGTAGCGGTTGGTCAGACGGCTTGCCACGATGCCCTTGACGCCCTCGTGCCAACCTTCGCCGCCCACGACGATCGCGCGTCCGCCGTCATAGGTCTCCTCGACCTTTGCCATGGCATCGCGCGTGAGCTCCGCCTCGATCTCACGGCGCTGGCGGTTGATTTCCTCGAGCTCAGCCGCCAGTGTGCTTGCTTCGATGGGATCGCGGGCAAGCAGCAGGTCGAGCGCCAGCTTGGGATCAGCCATGCGACCGGCAGCGTTTAAGCGGGGAATGAGCGAGAATGACAGGCCATCCGCCGTAATGCTCGAAAGGTCCGCCTTGGCGAGCGCGGCAAGCGCGATATAGCCCGGGCGAGCGGTTACGCGCATCTGCTGGATGCCCTCGGCAACCAGCGCGCGATTCTCGGGCGTGAGCGGCATCATGTCGGACACGGTGCCCAGCGCCGCGACCTCGATTAGCGAACGCCAATACGACGGCTTGCCCAGACGTTCGCCCAGGACTTGCACCAACTTGAGTGCCACGCCGGCACCGGCAAGCTCACGCGAAGGACCATCGTCATCGAGCTTAGGGTCGGTCAGGGGTACGCCCTGCGGCACCTGATCGGAGGGCTCGTGATGGTCCGTGACCACCAAATCGATCCCCAGGCTCTTCAGATAGGAAACCTCTTCCTTGGCGGCAATGCCGTTATCGACGGTCACGATCAGCTGGGGGCGAGCGAGCTCGTTAACGCGGTCGAGCGCCGCGCGCGAAAGACCGTAGCCCTCATCAAAGCGATGCGGAATAAACGGCGTGACATCGGCGCCAAACGTGCGCAGCGCCTCGGTCAACAGGCAGGTCGACGTAATACCGTCAACGTCAAAATCGCCAAAGACTGCAATGTGCTCGTGGTTGCGAATAGCACGCTCGACGCGGTCGGCAACGACCGACATGCCCGGGATAATGAGTGGGTCGGCCCAGTCGCGATCGAGCGAAGGCGTCAAAAACAATTGGCCCTCTTTGATTGAGCCAATGCCGTGCGCGACCATAATGCGCGCCACCAGCCCGGGAATGCCCAGACCAGCCGAAAGCTCCTTTTCGAGCTCGGGGTTTTGCTGAGCGACCGCCCAGCGATGCGTCGTCTTAAGCGATGACATAGGCACCCACCCCCGATAGGGGCAGGTCGCCGCGATACCTCTCACGGTTCATAGCGATGAGTCCTCTGTGTATGCCCGCTTCGGCAGGCAGATCTGTTGAACGGATTTATTATACCGTGCGGCGCGGACGCAAATCGCCGCAGCATGCCGCGGTTTCGGTAAACGATGCCGGTAATAGCCTCGAAATAATCGAGCGTTTCTGACGCACGGACACATGTGAGCGTCTAGCATATCCAGTCAAAACGGATTCACGAGCAAAGGGAGTCACAAGAGCATATGAAGCAATGGGTTGGACTGGGCAAGTTTCTCGCGGGGCACATGCAAATCATCGTTCCGATTTGTGTGGCGCTCGGCGTGCTCTTTCCTCAACAGATCGGCGTTCTCAAGCCCATCGTTCCCACCTTGTTTGCCTTTATGACGTTCCAAGGTGCGCTCAGCAACACCTTTCACCAGGTAGCCGAGGTGTTCCACCGTCCGCTGCACCTGATTCTGGCGTTGTTGGTCTCGGCGGCGCTTATTCCCATCGCGGCCTACGCCATGGGATCGTTGTTCTTTGGTTCCAACCCCAACCTTGTCTGCGGCATCGTGCTCGAATACAGTGTGCCCGTGGCAGTCACCGCTTTTATGTGGATCAGCATGTTCGGCGGCAACGGCCCGCTCGCGCTCACCATCATCCTGACGTCCTCGGTCATCTCCCCTGTGACGATTCCGCTTACGCTCAAGCTCCTGCTGGGCGCCACCGTCTCGATCGACGTGCCGAGCATGATGCAGAACATGGCCTTTATGATCGCCATCCCCGCCGTGCTCGGCATCGTGATCAACGAGCTCACGCGCGGATGGGGGCACGAAAAACTCTCCCCCGCGCTCTCGCCCGCCTGCAAGTTCATGATGATGGGCGTTATCGCCTCCAACTCCACCGCCATGAGCGAGTACGTGCTGCACATGAACGCGGTGCGCTTGGAAGTCGCCCTCTTTATTTTGGTCTTCGCCATCAGCGGCTTTGTCGTCGGCATTCTGGTCGCCCGCGCGCTGCATCTGCCATATAGCGAAACGACCACCATGTGCTTTACCTGCGGCATGCGCAATATCTCTTCGGGCGCCGTCATCGCCACGCAATACTATCCGGGCGAAGTTGTGTTTCCCGTCATGTGTGGAACGTTGTTTCAGCAGGTGCTCGCCTCGCTTATCGGACACTTCTTTGAGCGTCTGACCGGCGAGGAGCGCGCCGCCCAGCGCAAGCGGGTCGAGGCCGGCCGCGATGCAATGGCGCGCTAAACCGTCCGCAGTGTGCGGGCGCTCACTTTACGATGTGAGCGCCTCCAGATGTGCGCGGAATCGCTCCGCATCGACATCGAGCGTGGTCTCAGCATTGACCTGAGCCAGCCGATACCCGACAAAGTAGGGTGAAACCACCCAGCGCGGAAGCGCCTTGGCAATGGTCCGGCCGTCCATGTGGTAGAAGAACAAGTTGTACGACTCTGCGCGACCACCATGGTGCTCGTTCAGGATATAGCGCAGAGCTACCTGAATCGCATCGGCGAAGAGGTCCGTCTCGGCTTGGTCTCGCGCGCCATCGCTGGCGGCGATTCCCTGCGGGGCTGAAACATTGACCTCAAAGAACCCCATAATCGGTTCGGTTGAGATGTTGACCGCAACCCTTCCCCTCTGCCAAACATCGATGCCTTCAAAGTTGGCTGAGGTCAGCGCCGCATAGCCGTCCTCCTGTTCCAAGCCCACAATCTGCATGTGTGGATGGACGAGGCTGCCGCCCGAAAGCGGACCCTTGTTCTTGTACATGAGCACGCTTCGATACTGCTGCGAATCGATCATCTGCTGCCAGCAATCCAGAGCAAACCTCATCACATGGTGGAGTTCATCCGGCTTATAGGTCACCAGGTCGGCATCGTGATCGGCCGACTCGATCAGCACGGTTTGACGGGTGGCGCGCAGGGTCTTGAACTTATTCTCGAGCCAAATGCAATCGCCATCACGGCGAATGATGTCGGTGAGCCCTTCTGTATCGCAAAAGGGGCACGCGGTGCCGGGACGACGGTTGTCGTCGGGCTTACCGTTCGCCTGCTGAACGTCAAATACCAGCGCCACGGGTTATACCTCCAGCGGCACAATCTTGGTGCCATGGAGCTCGGAGACGCCCAGTGCCGCCGCGACCGCGTCGCGATTTGCCGTAGTGATGCCGCCGCCGGGAAGGATGGTCAAACGATCGCCCGCATACTCGATTAAACGAGCCAGGTAATCGAAATTATCCTCGATCGACGTACCGGCAGCGCCGCCATGCGTGAGGATGCGCGTAACGCCGCAGTCGGCAAGTGTATCAATCGCATCGAGCTGAGCCTCGGGCGAGAGCTGGTCAAATGACATGTGGAAGGTGATGTCGATGGGATCACGCTTACATTCCTCGGTCGCGCAGCCCGCAGCCATCACGAGGGCGCCAAGCGTAAGTTCGTCGAGCGCCCATCCGCCAGCGCAGGGTTTGCAGCAGCCAAAGACCAAGCCGTCAACGCCCGCACTCACGGCAAGGCCCAAGTCCATCTCCATCATGCGCAGCTCATCCTGGTTGTAGTGAAAGTCGCCGCCACGCGGACGGATCATGCACATCACCCGTGCATCGTGTTCGTGGGCATAGTTGGTCGTAGCGCTGATAACGCCGGCCGAGGGCGTGGTACCACCGACGGCAAGGTTATCGCACAGCTCGATGCGCCTTGCACCGGCCTCGATAGCCGCCGGCACCCGCTCAAAGTTCTCGGCACAAAACTCGTACAGCATAGATGGACCCCCAGATGACATTTCTATTTCCACACGGCATTGTCGCACTTTAAAAACCAACCCGCATGACAGAGCAAAATGATTTGGTGGGGACGAAGGAAAACGTCCCCAACGACTACCTCCAACGCCGCAGGCAGACGACGGACAGCGAGCGGGCACCAGAGCGAACAAATTGGCATGAAAAGAGGACGGCATAGACCTTCTGGTCATGCCGCCCTCTTTGAATGACAAGTTGTCGCTCTGGTGCCCGCGCAGCGTCGACTGGTCCGCCGTTCGGTAGAACGGCGGAACCTCCTAGCCACCCAGATAGGCCTTGCGGACGTTATCGTCGTGCAGCAGCTCTTGACCGGTGCCGGTCATGGTGATCTTGCCAGTCTCGAGCACGTAACCGCGCGTGGCGATGGAAAGCGCCATCTGCGCGTTTTGCTCGACCAGAAGCACCGTGGTACCGGCCTTGTGCAGGTCCTCGACAATCTGGAAGATCTGTTCGATCAGAATCGGTGCCAGACCCATGGAAGGTTCGTCGAGCATAAGCAGTTTGGGGTTACTCATAAGGGCGCGCCCCATAACGAGCATCTGCTGCTCGCCGCCCGAAAGGGTGCCGGCGACCTGGCGACGACGTTCCTTCAGGCGCGGGAACTGCTCGTAGACGCGCTCCAGGCCCGGAGCAATTGTGGACTTGGGCTGTGTATAGGCACCCATCTCCAGGTTCTCCTCGACCGTCATCTGCAAAAAGGCGCGACGACCCTCGGGAACCTGAGCCAAGCCCTTACCAACCAGCTTATCAGCGGGCGTATGAGTAATGTCCTCGCCCATAAACTTGATGGAACCGGTCTTGGAACGCAGCAGGGCCGAGACGGTCTTGAGCGTTGTGGACTTGCCGGCACCGTTGGCGCCAATCAAGGCCACGATCTCGCCCTCGTTAACGTTAAAGGAGATGTCCTTAATGGCGTGGATGGCGCCGTACCAGACGTTGATGTTGTAGACGGAAAGCATCGGCTCTGCCATTTAGTTCTCCCCCTTATCCTGCTTGCCCAGATATGCCTCAATAACAGCGTCGTTGTTCTGGATTTCCTCTGCCGTGCCCTTGGCGATGACCTTACCAAAGTTGAGCACGCAGATGCCCTCGCAGATGTTCATAACGAGCGACATATCATGCTCGATAAGCATGATAGCAATGCCAAAGGTGTCGCGAATCTTGACGATGTTCTCCATGAGCTCCGCGGTCTCGGACGGGTTCATGCCGGCAGCAGGCTCGTCGAGCAGCAGTAGCTTGGGGTTGGTGGCAAGCGCGCGGACGATCTCCAGACGACGCTGAGCGCCGTAAGGCAGCGATCCGGCCTGCTCGTTTGCCAGATGCTCCATATCAAAGATGGACAGCAGCTCCATGGCGCGCTCGTGAGCAGCCTTCTCGTGCTTCCAATACGTCGGCAGGCGCAGCACGCCCTCAAAGCCGGAGTAACGCTCCTGGTTATGCAGGCCGACCTTGACGTTATCCTCCACCGTCATGGTGTTGAATAGGCGAATGTTCTGGAAGGTACGGGCAATACCCATGCGGTTGACCTGGTAGACCGACTTGCCCGAGGTGTCCTCGCCGTCGAGCAGGATGGTGCCATGCGTGGGCTGGTACACCTTGGTGAGCAGGTTGAAGACCGTGGTCTTGCCGGCGCCGTTGGGACCGATCAGACCGGCGATCTCGGTCTTGCCGATAGTCAGGCTAAAGTCGTCGACTGCCTTAAGGCCACCGAACTCAATGCCCAGGTGGATGCACTCGAGTGCAGGGCGCTCGCCCAGGTCACGATCGGGAACGATGGCGCCAGAAGGATACGGGACCATCTTGCCCTTCTTGAACTCAAATTTACTGGGCATCGGCTGCCACCTCCTTCTTGGAAGCAAAGCGGTCCTTGACGCGACCGAAGAACGCCTTGAGCTGCGGGTTGTTGGTAAAAATCATGACCAGGATCAGCACGATGGCGTAGATGAGCATGCGGTAGTCCGAGAACTGACGAAGCAGCTCGGGAAGCACCGTGAGCAACGCCGCCGCGATAACGGAGCCGCGCATATTGCCCAGGCCGCCCAGGACCACGAACACCAGAATGAGGATCGACGTGTTGAAGTCGAACTTGGTGGCGGAGAGCTGCGAGAAGTTACCGCCGAAGAGAGCTCCGGCAGCACCGGCGAGGGCAGCGGAAACCACGAAGGCGATCATGCGGTACTCCGTGACGGAGATGCCTACGGACTCGGCTGCAATCTTGTTATCACGCACGGCCATAATGGCACGGCCGGTACGGCTGCGGACCAGGTTGAGCACGATCACGAGTGCGACCATGACCAGGATAGCACCGGCGAGGAAGGTCGAGTACGTCGACACGCCCGAGGCGCCCTGGGCGCCCTTGATGATGGCGGTGCCGTCCTCGAGCAGGTGCAGGTCGTCGATCGTAGAGTTGCCCGTGATGTTAAAAATCACGTGCAGGCCGCGGGAGTCGACGCCCACAATGAGGCAGGTGACGATCTCTTTGATGATCTCGCCAAAAGCCAGGGTCACGATGGCCAGATAGTCGCCGCTCAGGCGCAGGACCGGGATACCAATCAAGAAGCCCAAGATGGCAGCGGCGATAGCGCCGACCACAATGCTGATGATCAGACGCATCGGATCGGACGGAACGGCGCTCTCCAGCGCGACGGCGGTGACGATGCCCGTGTAGGCACCGACGCTCATAAAGCCCGCGTGGCCCAGCGACAAGTCGCCCGCGATGCCGACGACGAGGTTGAGGGAAATGGCCATGACGATATAGGCCGTGATGGGAACCAGCTGACCGGCGATCATGCGCGGAATCATGTGGTTAGACTGCATAAAGAACACGATGGCGAAGGCCACGATGCACATGGCGTACGTGACAAAGTCGTGACGCGTCTGCTTGTCTTTAAGAAACTTCATAACGCTCACCTACACCTTCTCGGGGACGTACTTGCCCAAGAGGCCGGCAGGCTTGACGAGCAGGACGATGATCAAAACACCAAAGACGATGGAGTTGGCAAGGCTCGTGGAAATGTAAGCCTGCGCCATCGCCTCGATGATGCCGATGAGAATGCCGCCGACAAAGGCGCCGGGGATGGAGCCGATGCCACCGAAGACGGCGGCGTCGAAGGCCTTGATGCCAGGCATGGCACCCGTCGTGGGCTGCAGCACCGGCGAGTAGGAGCACAGGAGCACGCCGGCGATGGCGGCAAGGGCAGAGCCGATGGCAAACGTCATCGAGATGGTGCGGTTGACGTTGATGCCCATGAGCTGAGCGGCGGCCTTGTCCTCGGACACGGCACGCATGGCCTTACCCATCTTGGTCTTACCTGTAAAGAACATCAGGCCGGCCATGATAACCAGGCAGGCGACGATGGTGACGAGCGAGACGGCGCTTACGTTGAACTTGGCCAAGAACTCCGGCACCTGGAAGGTGACGAGCGAAGTGAAGTTCTTGGGCGTGGCGCCCCACAGAAGCTGCGCGGCGTTCTGCAGGAAGTAAGACACGCCGATAGCCGTGATCAGAACGGCCAGCGGGCCCGCCTGACGCAGCGGCTTGTATGCCAGACCCTCGATGAGAACACCGAGAACGGTACAGACCACACAAGAGAGAACTACAGATGCCCAGCCCGGGAGGCCGAGATACGACGTGGCGCAGAACGAGACATAGGCACCGACCATGATAACGTCGCCGTGAGCGAAGTTCAGCATCTTGGCGATACCGTAGACCATGGTGTAGCCCAACGCGATGATGGCGTAGACGCTGCCCATGGACAGGCCGTTGACCAGGTATTGGATAAAGACCGTCATGTTCCACATCCCCCTTTCGAATAGGTTTCCAGTTGATGTATGAAACAGGGACGTTACATCGTCCCTAGATACCAAGCAAGCAGGGAAGGCCAAAACCTCCCCTGCTTGGGATCAAAACCGCTCTATGTAAGGCGGCCAATTAGGCCTGTACGTACTTGCCGTCGGTGATGACGTACGCCGTGGGCTCCTTCTGGACCTGGCCCTTATCGTTCCAGGTGAGCTTGCCGGTCAGACCGTCAACGGTAATCTTGAGCATAGCCTTGGACAGCTTCTCGGCGGCCTCGGTCGGATCGGCGTCGACACCAAGACCGGCCTCCTTGAGGGCCTCGGCCACCGCGTGCACGCCGTCGTAGGCGTCGGCGGCAAACTGGTCGGGGGTATCGCCGTACTTGTCCTTGTAAGCGTTGACGAAGTCGGCGTTCTTCTCGTCGTCGGCAGAGAACGGGGTCATGAGCAGCAGACCCTCGGCAAGAGAGGTATCGAAGCCCTCAACGCCCAGGATGCCGTCCATGCCGTCGCAGCCCATCATCTTGACGTCGTAGCCCATGTCCTTGGCGTTCTTGAGCAGGACGGACGCCGGCGTGTAGTAGATCGGCGCAAAGATCATGGTGGCGCCGGCCTGCTTGGCCTTGGTCAGCTGGTTGGTAAAGCTCGTGGCGGAGTCGTCCTTAAAGGTCTCCTCGTCAACAATCTCGAGCTTGGACTCAGCGGCCTGGGCCTTAAAGGAATCTGCGATGCCCGAAGAATATGCGTCGCCGGAGTTATAGAACAGCACGAACTTCTCGTCCGCATACTTCTGCGCCAGGAACTTGGCAGCGTTGACACCCTGGTTGGGGTCGGTGAAGCAAACCTGGAAGACGCAATCCTTGCCGTCGGTGACGTCCTCGGAGGACGCGGACGGGGTGATCATGAACGTCTTGGGGTCGTTACCGCACTCGGCGGCAACGGCAACCGACGCACCCGTGGTGGTCGGGCCGACGAGGGCCTGCATGCCCCAGTCGAGCAGGGTGTTGAAGGCGTTGACGGCCTTCTCGCCGTCGGCCTGGTCATCCTCGGCCTTGCTGGCAAGCGGCAGCTCCTTGGTCGAGAAATCCTTGCAGCCAAGCTCGACACCCTGGGTAACGGACTTGCCGTAGGACGCGTTGGCACCGGTCAGCGGGCCGATGGTGCCGATCTTAAACGAAGCGTCGCCCGAAGCGGAACCGCTATCGCCGCCGTTGGAGGAGCAGCCGGCTAGAATGGACATCGCCCCCAGACCTGCTGCGCTCGCGATAACGCTCCTGCGATTCATAACAGGGTTCAATGACTTACCGGTGAGGCTCGACATGCGGCTCTCCTCTCAAATCTCGTCGGGTTTCGGTTACCCGACAGGCCATCCTTCGCCGTGTTCGGCGTTCGCAAAATACTAGACGCTTTAGTTAAGGAAAGTGGCGATTATTTCAACTTTTCTTTGGATTTGTTCATTTATCCATAATTCTGCGTATTTCTATTACTTTATGCAGTAAGGCCACTTTATTGTGTGAAAGTAATGTTTCCGTTCTGTTACAGGCGTCCCTTCCCTGAATAAAACGGCCTCACCGGTCGCGCTTTATGCGCACTTAGGCGGCGATGTACTTGCCGTCCTGGATCACATAGGCCGTAGCGGGCTTTTCGACCTGGCCCTCGTCATTCCACGTCAGCTCGCCTGTCGGGCCCTCGATCTTGATCTTGCGCATGGCCTTGGCAAGGTCGCCGGCAATGTCGGCACCGTCGGCCGTAATGTCAATCCCCGCCTTGTCGATGGCCTCGACAATGGCGTGGACGCAATCGTAGGCGTCGGCGGCAAACTGGTTGGGTGTCTCGTCGTAGGCATCCTTATAGGCTTTGACGAAGTCGGCATTCTTCTCATCGTCAGCCGAAAACGGGGTCATGAGCAGTACGCCCTCGGCAAGAGAGGTATCGAAGCCTTCCACAGAGAGTAGGCCGTCCATGCCGTCGGTACCCATGAGCGTCATGTCGTAGCCCATGTCCTTGGCGTTCTTGAGCAAAACGGACGCCGGCGTGTAGTAGATCGGCGCAAAGATGAGCGTGGCGCCGGCCTCCTTGGCCTTGGTGAGCTGGTTGGTAAAGCTCGTGGAGGAATCGTCCTTAAAGGTCTCGGTATCGACGATATCAAGTTTGGACTCCTTGGCCTGCTCGGCAAAGGCATCGGCAACACCCGAGCTGTACGTATCGCCGGAGTTGTAGAACAGGGCGATCTTGGCGTCCGCGTACTTCTCGGCCAAGAACTTCGCGGCGCTGGCGCCCATGGTGGGATCGGTGAAGCAAACCTGAAAGACCGTGGTCTTATCCTTGGTGACGTCGAGAGACGAGGCCGAGGGCGTGACCATGAGCATGTCGTCGGCAATCTCGCCCGAGACAGCGACGGCAGCACCGGTGGTGACCGGACCGACGAGCGCCTGCATGCCCCAGTCACACAGGGTATTGAAGGCGTTGATAGCCTTCTCGCCGTCAGCGACGTCATCCTCGGACTTAAGCGAGAGTTTGAGGTCCTTGGTCGAGAAATCCTTGGCGGCGAGCTTGGCACCCTTCTCGGCCGAAACGCCATAGGTTGCCGCGGCGCCGGTCAGAGGGCCGATGACACCGATCTTGAAGGTCTTGCCGTCATCGGCGGAGCCGCCGTCCGAGCCACCCGACGAGCAACCAGCGAGCGCCGCGGTGCCACCGAGCGCCGCGGTGCCAGCCAAGAAACTCCTGCGGTTAAGTACGTTGTTGATGCTAAACATGGTGTCCCCCTTTTCGCTGGCCGCGGTGCGGCCGTCTTGCGGTACAGGGCAAACCTTATGGTGCAAACGTTGACAGTTTGTTACGGAGTTCCGTTTGTAGCGAGCATGTTTCCAATGTTTCCGCAGCGTTTCGGGGGTGCCGTTTTGTGCGACTCCTGTTGCCTGGCGAGCATGCGCCCTCGGTTCACGCTAGAATGCACTCAACCTTTAAGCGGTTAATCCATCCATAAGATGCACGAAGGAGCTATCTATGAGCGAACCCCTGCGCACCGTGAACGTCGGTCTGATCGGTCTTGGAACCGTCGGCGGCGGCGTGGCCCGTCTGATCAAGAGCCACCACGATGAGTACCTGGCCGCCTACGGCATCGACCTTAAGCTGACCCGCGCCTGCGCGCTTGCCTGGGAGCAGGCCGAAGCTGTCGGTATTGAGCGCGAGGCCTTTACGAGCGACTGGCACGACGTCGTCACCGACCCCGCCGTCGATATCGTCGTCGAGCTCATCGGCGGCGAGCACCCCGCGACCGAAATCTTCACCACCGCCTTCGAGAACGGCAAGCACGTCGTCTCTGCCAACAAGGCCCTGCTGGGCCGTCATGTCGAGACGCTCGCCGAGAAGGCACGCGCGTGCGGCGTGCAGATTAAGTGCGAGGCCAGCTGCGGCGGTGGCATCCCCATTGTCAGCACGCTCGAGCACGACCTGGTGGGCAACAAGATCCTGACCATCGCTGGCATTCTCAACGGCACCACCAACTACATCTTGTCGCGCATGGACGCCGAGGGCGCCGATTACGCTGACGTGCTCGCCGACGCCCAGGCAAAGGGCTATGCCGAGGCCGACCCGTCCGCCGACGTCGACGGCTTCGATGCCGCCAGCAAGACGGCAATCCTCGCCTCCATCGGTTTTGGCACCCGCGTTACCACCGACGATGTTTACCAGCAGGGTATCCGTACCATCGGCGCCGAGGACATCGCCCAGGCCCGCGAGCTCGGCTACACCATTAAGCTGCTCGGCATCGCCCGCAATACCGACGCCGGCGTCGACGTCCGCGTGCATCCCACGCTGATCCCCGCCGACCACATGCTTGCCAAGGTCAACGGCGCCATGAACGCTGTCTACGTGGTAGGCGACGCCGTGGGCGAGACCATGTTCTACGGTGCCGGCGCAGGCTCCTTCCCCACCGCGAGCGCCGTCGTGGGCGACATCCTGTCGCTCTCCGAGCAGATCAGCCGCGGCGTGGCTCCGCTGCCCGAGATTGAGCCCTATGGTCACAACCTCGCCTTTAAGCCCATGGACGAGCTCCAGACCAAGTACTATGTGCGCCTGAAGGTCGCCGACCGCGTGGGCGCCCTGTCCGAGACGGTCGACATCTTTGCCAAGCACAACATCTCGATCTCGCTCATCAACCAGGTCGAGGACGGCAAGTCGGGCGTCAACGATGCCTGCTCGGTCATCTTCCTGACGCATCGCGCGCTCGAGAAGGACGTCCAGGCTGCCGCGGCCGAGCTTGCCAACGTCGGCTGTGTGGCCGAGGTCGCCAACGTCCTGCGCATCGAGGACGTTGAGGCTTGGACCGAAGGCGTCATGGCCAACTAGTCCACTACTTCGAACCTCAACGAAGCCCAACGCAAAAGGCGCGCTGTCTGCATCAACCGCAGGCAGCGCGCCTTGTTCTGCTTGCAGGGGAAGCTGCGTCCCGGTATTTCAGCTCAGAACGGGGCGCAGTTTCCCTCAGGGCCTTCTTTCAGAAACTATGTCCCATTCTGGGCGCGGATTCTGGGACACGCTTTCCGTAACGGGCCTCTCGCGGAAAGCGCGTCCCACTCTGGACGCGGATTCTGGGATGCATTTTCCGCGACGGCGTTGGCTACCTGCCGTCGTCGTCCTGGGCTTCATCGCGCGCATAGAGCTCCAACATGCGGCGGCGGTATTCGCGCACGGCGAGCTTGGCGCGCTCCAGGCGGCGACGCTCGCGCGGAGTCAGCTCGGACGGGTCGACCTCGTCTCCATAGGTCTTATCGGCAAGCAGGTGCGCAGCGTCCACGATGCGGGCATCGATGTGGCCGCTCGCCGCCTCGGCGGAAAGACGCTCGGCAATCGTATCGAGCGTAGGCAGGCCCTCGAATACGCGACCATGGCCATGCGAAGTCAGCAGCTCATGCTCGCGCGCGAGCAAGCTCGCTAGGTCGTGGTGGGCGCGCAGGATGTCGAGCGCATCGGATGGATGCTCGGCAACCTCTGCCACGGCGGTGACCGGCGCTGCATCGACCACGCGGTAGAAGAGCTGCGCGAGCAGCGGCATCAAGAACACCGTGATGGCGCCGGCAGCGACCATAACCGATGCGACGTCTTGCGACAGCGCGCCCGCGTTGACGGCAACGCTCGTCACGGCAACGATGATCGGCAGCGCCGTGGTGCAGTACAGGGCCACGGTAATGCGACCATACGCCGACACATCGCGCGTCGCAGGACAAATGCTCATGGAAATAAGAATGGGCACGGCACGAATAATCAACAACGCCACGATAAAGCCCACGAGCAGACCCGGGCGCGACGCCACGGCCGTCAGATCGATCTTTGCGCCCGATACGGTAAAGAACACCGGAATCAAAAAACCGTAGGCCAGACCGTCGAGCTTGGTCTCGAGCGTATGGTTGCCCTCGGGGATGATATAGCGCAGGACAAAGCCGGCGGCAAAAGAACCCAACACGATGTCGAGATCAAAGACAGCCGAGAATGCCACGAGCGTGACCAGGATGAGCACCGTCAGGCGCACGAAGGTCTGCGACGTGGTATCGGCGCGCTCCTCAACAAACGCAAAGAAGCGGCTGCCGACGCGCTTGGAGCGGCTCGGGACCACGGCCAGCAACACGCAAACCACCGCAAACAAGCCAAGGATAACGAGCGTTTGGATGCCAGTGCGGGCAGACAACAGCACCGACATGGCGAGCACGGGACCGAGCTCGCCCCAAGTGCCATACGCGAGAATCGAGTCGCCCACGCGCGTGCCGGTGAGCGAGCGCTCACGCATAATGGGCACGAGCGTACCGAGCGCCGTCGAAGTGAGGGCAAGCGTCACGGCGATACCGTCGAAATGACTGACTGAGAACCACGGGGTAAAGCGCACGGCAAGCCAGGCGATACCAAACGTGACGACCCACGTCGCCAAGCCGTAGCGCCCCTCGACGCCCGTGATGCTCTTGGGGTCGATCTCAAAGCCGGCAAGCAGGAACAAAAAGGCCAGGCCCAGCTCGGACACAAGCGAGACCTCAGCATCTACATGGATGACGCCGAGCATATGGGGTCCCAGCACCGCGCCGAGCACGAGCAAAAAGACCGTCTCGGGAACGGGTTTTCCGGGAATCGCCGAGGCGATAAAAGGACTCGCAAAGGCCACGAGTGCGATGATGGCGAGCGAAACGAATGCCATGTGATGCCTTTCTCTTGTTTGCGCTTCACTGTAGCACCCTCGCCGTCCTCAACGCGCCGCGAGCTGTCGTATCATAGTGAGGTTTACAAACATGTGGCTCAAGGCGACCGCAGGGCAGACCCCGCAAACCGACCGCTGCCGCATACCGTACCGTACGCCCAACCGATCAGGAAGGCAGGAACCAATGGTCTCTCGTATCTACGTGGAGAAGAAACCCGGGTTCGACGTCGAGGCTCAGCAGCTCAAGGGCGAGCTGACCGAAATTCTCGGCATCAAGGGCATCGAGGCCCTGAGGATCATCAACCGCTACGACGTCGAGGGCATCGACGAGGAGCTTTTCCGCTCCTGCGTGCCGACCGTCTTTAGCGAGCCCCAGGTCGATGTGACCTACGACGAACTCCCCGCAAGCGATGGCGCCGTCTTTGCCGTCGAGTTCCTGCCTGGCCAGTTTGACCAGCGCGCCGACTCCGCCAGCGAGTGCGTGCAGCTCATCAGCCAGGGTGAGCGCCCCGCCGTGCGCTCCGCCAAGGTCTATATGATCTCGGGCGCTCTGGACGAGGCCGCCATCGATGCCATCAAGCACTACGTGGTGAACCCCGTCGAGGCTCGCATCGCCTCGCTCGACCTGCCCGAGACGCTGTACATGGAGACCCCCGAGCCCCAGCCCGTCGAGGTGCTCGACGGCTTCCGCGAGCTCGACGAGGCCGGCCTTGCCGCCTTTATCGCCGATCGCGGCCTTGCCATGGACGAGGCAGACATCGCCTTCTGCCAGCAGTACTTCCGCGATGAGGACCGCGACCCCACCATCACCGAGATCCGCGTGATCGACACCTACTGGTCCGACCACTGCCGCCACACCACCTTCGGCACCGTCCTGGACGACGTGACGATCGACGACGCCGTGGTGCAGCAAGCCTTCGACCGCTACATGGAGATGCGCCACGAACTCGGCCGCGACGCCAAGCCCGTCTGCCTCATGGACATGGGCACCATCGGCGCCAAGTACCTTAAGAAGACCGGCGTCATGACCGATGTCGACGAGTCCGAGGAGATCAACGCCTGCACCGTCAAGGTGAAGGTCGATGTCGACGGCGAGGACCAGGACTGGCTGTTCCTGTTTAAGAACGAGACCCACAACCACCCGACCGAGATCGAGCCCTTCGGCGGTGCCGCCACCTGCGTGGGCGGCGCCATCCGCGACCCGCTCTCGGGCCGCAGCTACGTGTACCAGGCCATGCGTGTCACCGGCGCCGGTGACCCCACCGTCCCGGTTTCCGAGACGCTCGAGGGCAAGCTGCCGCAGCGCAAGCTCGTGACCACTGCCGCCGCCGGCTACTCCAGCTACGGCAACCAGATCGGCCTTGCCACCGGTCAGGTCAACGAACTCTATCACCCCGGTTACGTGGCCAAGCGCATGGAGGTTGGCGCCGTCGTGGGCGCTACCCCGGCAAACCACGTTCGTCGCGAGTGCCCCGCCCCCACCGACAAGATCATCCTGCTGGGCGGCCGCACCGGCCGCGATGGCATCGGTGGCGCCACCGGCTCCTCCAAGACCCAGAACACCGAGTCCATCGAGACCTCGGGTGCCGAGGTCCAGAAGGGCAACGCCCCTGTCGAGCGCAAGCTGCAGCGTCTGTTCCGCCGCGGCGACGCCTGCCGTCTGATCAAGCGCTGCAACGACTTTGGCGCCGGCGGCGTCTCGGTCGCCGTGGGCGAGCTTGCCGACGGCCTGTATGTCGACCTGGACACCGTGACCAAGAAGTACGACGGCCTGGACGGCACCGAGCTCGCTATCTCTGAGTCCCAGGAGCGCATGGCCTGCGCCGTCGCCGACGGTGACGTCGAGGAGTTCATGGGCTACGCCGCCGAGGAGAACCTGGAGGCGACCGTTATCGCCGAGGTTACCGCTGAGCCGCGCATGCGCATGGCCTGGAACGGCGTCGCTATCGTCGACCTGTCCCGCGAGTTCCTCAACTCCAACGGCGCACCCAAGCACCAGGTCGCCCACGTGTGCGCCCGTAGCGTGTGGCAGCCCAGCTGGGCCGGCACCACGCTCGCCGAGCGCATGACCTCGCTCGTCACCGACCTCAACGTCGCTTCCAACAAGGGCCTTTCCGAGCGCTTCGACTCCACCATCGGCGCCGCGACCGTGCTCATGCCCTTTGGCGGCAAGACGCAGCTCACCCCCAGCTCGGCCATGGTCGCCAAGTTCCCCGTGGGCGGCGAGACCACCACGGCGAGTGCCATGGCATGGGGCTTCAACCCCTATCTGATGGAGGCCGACCAGTTTGCGGGCGCCTACCTGTCCGTGGTCGAGTCCATCGCCAAGCTCGTGGCTGCCGGCTTTGAGCACAAGCGCGCCTATCTCTCCTTCCAGGAGTACTTCGAGCGTCTGCGCACCGAGGCCGAGCGCTGGGGCAAGCCCACGGCAGCCGTCCTGGGCGCCCTCATGGCCCAAGTCGACCTGGGTGCCGGCGCCATCGGCGGCAAGGACTCCATGAGCGGTTCGTTTGAGGACGAGACCGGCGAGCTCAACGTTCCGCCGACCCTGATCAGCTTCGCCGTCGCCGTGGGCAAGGCCGCCCGCGCCGTCTCGCCCGAGTTCAAGGGCCTCACGCACCGCGTCGTCCGCATCGCCCCCGCCACCTATGGCGAGGACTACCGTCCCGACGCCCAGCAGTTGCTCGCCGCGTTTGACGCCGTCGAGGCGCTCACTGCTACCGGCAACGCCCTGGCCATATCCACGCCCGGCTACGGCTGCGGCGCCGAGAGCCTCTTTAAGATGTGCGTCGGTAACCAGATCGGTATCGAGCTTGCCGAGGATGTAGACGTGGAGAGCCTCTTCACCCCGCTCTACGGCAGTTTTATCGTCGAGCTCGCCGAGGACGCCGAGCTGCCCGAGGTCGCCGACGGCGTTGTCGTCGAGCCCCTGGGCACCACCGTCGAGGGCTATGTCATCGACACCGGCTCCGAGGTCATCGAGCTCGCCGAGCTCCAGGAGGCCTGGGAGAGCGGCATCGAGGGCGTCTTCGCCTACCGCAGCGCCGGCGAGACCCCCGAGGTCGAGACCATCGACTTCCGCGCCAAGGATATCCACGTGTACGGCGGCGCCAAGATCGCCCGCCCGCGCGTGATCATCCCCGTGTTCCCCGGCAACAACTGCGAGTACGACAGCGCCCGCGCCTTCCGTGCCGCCGGTGCCGAGGCCGACACCTTCGTGATCAACAACCTCACGCCCGAGGCCGTCGCCGAGAGCACCCACGAGCTTGCCCGCCGCATCCGTGCAAGCCAGATCGTTATGATCCCCGGCGGCTTCTCGGGCGGCGACGAGCCCGACGGCTCTGCCAAGTTCATCACGGCGTTCTTCCGCGCTCCCGAGGTCACCGAGGCAGTCCGCGACCTGCTCAAGGCCCGCGATGGCCTGATGCTGGGCATCTGCAACGGCTTCCAGGCCCTGATCAAGCTCGGCCTGGTGCCCTACGGCGACATCGTCGACGCCACGCCCGATGCGCCCACGTTGACGTTCAACACCATCGGTCGCCACCAGAGCCGTCTGGTGCGCACCCGCATCTCGTCCAACTTGTCCCCGTGGCTGTCGCAGTGCAGCCTGGACGACCCCTATACCGTCGCCATCAGCCACGGCGAGGGCCGCTTTGTCGCCAATGACGAAGTGCTCGCCCAGCTGATCGCCAACGGCCAGGTCGCCACGCAGTACGTGGGCGAGAACGGCAAACCCAGCATGGACCTTTCCGTCAACCCCAACGGCTCCGCACTCACCATCGAGGGCATCACGAGCCCCGACGGCCGTGTCCTGGGCAAGATGGGCCATGCCGAGCGTCGCGGCGACAACCTGTACTGCAACGTGCCCGAGCATGTCCCCGGCGACAAATTCATGCCGATCTTTGAGAGCGGCGTAGCCTACTTCGCTTAATACGTTTCCATCGGGTACAATCCCCTCGGGTAACAACACCCGCCACCGGCACCCCCGGTGGCGGGTTCTTTTTTGCTTTGCGCGTATAGGAGAAGGACATCATGGAAAGCCGCAAGCCGTATCTCGCCACCCTGCCCGGACTCATCCTGGGCTGTCTCGTTTGCTGCGCGCTCTGGGGCTCCGCCTTCCCCTGCATCAAGATCGGCTACGGCCTCTTTGGTATTCCCGCGCACGACAGCGCCTCGCAGCTGCTCTTCGCGGGCCTGCGCTTCACCCTTGCCGGCATGCTGGTCATTGTTGGCATGAGCGTGGCCCAGCGCCGACCGCTCGTTCCGCAAGCGCGCGATATCAAGCCCATCTGCATCTTGTCGCTCTTCCAGACTATCGGGCAGTACTTCTTTTTCTACCTGGGCCTCTCGCGCGCCAGCGCCATGTCGAGCTCCATCATCGAGGCCAGCGCCAACTTCCTCGCAATCCTCTTTGCCGCCCTGGCATTTCACACCGAGAAGCTCAATGCGGCCAAAGTGCTCGGCTGCGTACTGGGCTTTGCCGGCGTCGCGCTCGTCAACCTTTCGGGCGCGGACGGCACCTTTGGCTTTACGCTCGACGGCGAGGGTTTTATCCTAGCCTCCACCGTCGCGGGTGCCCTTTCGACCTGCCTGATCGGTATCTTCTCGCGTGAGCACGACGGCGTCTTGCTTGCCGGGTGGCAGTTCTTGGTCGGCGGCCTGGTCCTCACCGCCATCGGCTTTTTGATGGGTGGCGCGCTCTCCCCCACGGCGATTGCCCCCGCCATCGCGCTCATCATCTACATGGCGCTTATCTCCGCGGTCGCCTACTCGCTGTGGTCGCGCCTGCTTGCCGTCAACCCCGTCAGCCGCGTCTCGGTCTTTGGGTTTATGAACCCCGTCTTTGGTGTGCTGCTGAGCGCGCTGCTGCTCGGCGAGGGCGCTGGCACGAGCCCCATTACCGTCATCGTTGCCCTGCTGTTGGTCTGCGGCGGCATCATCATCGTCAACAAACCCAAAAAAGCCTAGCGAGCTCACCTTTTTAAAGAGGGCGTTCGCACACTTTAGCTTAATGGAATACATCGATGAGCTGAGGGCCGCCACGCACGCAAGCGTGCGACCCTTTTCCTAGCGTATCTGGATGCCGGCTTTCTTTTTCTCGGCCTTGACGCGGTAGAGCTCCGCATCGGCAGCGCGAAGTAAGTCTTGCCAGGTATCAACACTATCGCCGACCCGCGCGCAACCGATGGACATCCGCAATGCATACGGCACCTCGGCATGCGCGAGCTCGTCGTTGATTGTCGCGCACAGATGCATGATATCCTGTTCCGCCGCTGCCTTTTGGAGCACCACGAACTCATCGCCACCATAACGCGCGATAAAGCCACCAGACGCCGAGCAGACCTCTTTGAGCGCAGCGGATATTACCTGAAGAGCATGGTCGCCCTCCACATGTCCATAGCGATTGTTAATCTGCTTAAAGCCGTCGGCGTCCATCATAAGCAGATATACATCTTCGGCCTGATCCACATTTGAAAAGAGCGACAGCATATAGGTTTCAAAACGGTTGCGGTTGTTGAGTCCAGTCAACGGGTCAGTCGAGATCAGTTGCTCCTGGCAGATGATATAGAGCAGCAACATGCTAATCATTATGCCGACACAAAGGCCAGGCACCGAGTATACGATCTGAAAGGTACCGCCCACCAGAGCGGGAACCGCAAAAAAGGCGAGGGTGCGATAAATGGCCTTCTTTTGCAGGCTTTCGACTTTTCGAGCCTGAATAAAGGCATGTAAGGACGTATATATGACGTAGCAGTAGCTAACGATAGGCTGAATCATATAAAGCGCTCCGCGACGATATACGCCCCGCGCATCGATATAGAACATAGCGTGCGTCCAGTAGCTGGTAAATGCCAGAACGACCACCAATGCGGTTGGCAACGTTAAAAGTACCACCCTATAGGGCGTGGTCAGGAGCCGTGAGCCCTGCATCGTCTCGGAATAGAAAAACCAAATGAGGCACGCGATGGCGAACAGCGAAAACGAAACCGCGTTGGAAATCCAGTTGGCCGTGATGCCTACAGGAGTGCTCACGCCGTCCGAGAGCGTCCAGATCATATCGAAGAAAATGTAGGCAGCAGACGTGTAGCCCAGCATGCTAAACAAAAGCTGCTGGGTGCTCGAGAACAGGGAGCGACGGCTTCGTACGGCAAGTCCGATAAGAATAATCATGCACAGCAGGAATATCTCGATCTTGAGTGCCTTTACCACTAGACGCCCTCCCTTCAATATCCAAGTGGCCAGAATCGCCCAATTCGAATCTGGGCAACAAACACCCCCTACTCCGCAGGGGTAAGGGGAATAATAGCAGAGCGACCGAACGTCACTGCAAGACAGCTCTCGTTCGGGCGCTCAAACGGCGCGAGTTGCACGCCGGAATCATTGATGGGTATCGATTGCTACTCGCCATCGATGTCGGTCGCGACAGCCTCTTCGATGGCCTCGACACCGGCAGGCGGCAGGTCTTCCTTGCTCTGGCAGAACTTCTTATCGACCCAGCCGGTCAGAATCGGGGCCATGATTGCCGTGATGATGACGGCAGTGGCGATCTGCGCATACGCGGTGGGCGCAAGCTCGGCATAGCGCGGAGCGACCTCGGCGAGGGCGACCGGCGTGGTCATGGCCGTGCCGGCAATGGTGGAACATGCCACAGCCGCCTTACCATTGCCGCCACACAGGCGCTCGAAGGCAAAGGTAATGGGACCGACGATAAAGAGCGTGATGAGGCCCAGCAGGATGCCCGAAATGCCACCGGCGATGAAGCTCGAAAGGCTCATGGACGCACCGAGCTGAAAACCAATTACAGCGATCGCGGGATTGGCGCCGGGAACCAGCAGGTTCTTGATAAACGGGAACAAGTTGCCCAGGACCATGCCGATAACAAGCGGCAGGATGGATCCGATGATGGTGCCGACGGGGATGTTGGCGAGACCCGAAACACCAAGGATGATCATCGTGACGGCGGGGCCGGCCGTAAAGAACAGGATACCGACAGCGCCCTGCTCGGACTCATCGCCGAACTCGCCCATGATGCCCGTATAGAGCGCCATGTTGCAAAACGTAATGCCGCCGATGATGGAAACCGAGCTCAGGCCTAAAAAGTTATCGTTAAAGAAGTACGCGACGTCCAGACCCAGCGCGGCTGCCACTACAAGCTTAGGAATCAGCACGACGATGCCGGTCTTGATGGCGCCCGGCGTGGACTTAAAGCTGATGCCGGCGCCCACGAACAGCAAGATCGCGGCAACGATGGTGTTGGAGCCGCCGCGGCAGGCAGCCGTAAAGAAGCCGCCGACCTCAAAGACCTGCGGGCAGAAGGTATTGAGCAAAAGGCCGACGATCATCGGATAGATCATGATGTCGCCCGGGATGCGCGGGACCTTGAATTTCTTTTGCTCGCTGGCGGTCGCTTCCTGTGCCATGAAACCCCCATTTCCGCTGACGCAGAACAAAAGCCCACGTCACGCTTTGCTACAGTAAAGTTTGACCATGGTACCAGAAGAAGCAGACCGCCTCGGTGAGAAATTCGATTCGTTAGGCCGGGACGATAACGCGTCCTGCTCCTATACGAGGCTCAAAACGATATAGAACACGATGCCCGAAACGCAGCACCACAACATCGACTTTGTCTTGATTGCCACCGCCACGACGCCGGTGGCCGCAATCCAGGGAACCAAGGCAGGCCAGAGTCCCGCGTCGAACGCGCCGGGGTTCACCAAGTCGTTGGCGACCAGCGCGGCAAAGGCAGCGGGCGGGATATAGCCCAGGGCCTCGGTAATGCGGGGCGACAGGGTCCGCCCGCGCAAGGCGAACGCCGGCGCGATGCGAAAGAACGCGATAGCAGCCCACGACGACAGCCACAGAACCAAGAACTCGTTAGCGGGCATCGCGGGCACCTCTTCCGTCAAATACAGCATCGCACGCCAGCGCAATGGCAATGCCGACCACGACGCTTGCCGGCACGGCAATATTCGCGAGGCCCAAGAACTTGCATACGGCGACGGACACCGCGCCCGAAACCGCCGCGACAACGTTACCGCGCGACAGCCGCTGCGAAAAGAGCAGGCAGATAAAGAGCGAGGTGCAGACAAAGGCTGCAATGGCGGTGGGAACATCGACAACGGCGCCGACGATGGCGCCCATCGTACACGAAACGCCCCATGTTGCGATGAGGATTACGTTGAGCACAAAGGACTCGCGCGGGCCCCAATCCTCCCCTTCAACCAACTTGGCAAGCGAGATGCCATATGCCTCCTCGGTAAGTGTCGCGGCAACAGCCAGCGTCTGACGCTTCGAGGCACCCCTCAGATGCGGTGCGATCGATGCCGAGTAAAGCGCAAAGCGCGAGGAGATTGCGGCGACGCTCGCGACGATCGATGCTGCAGGCACACCCGCCAGCCACAGGTTGCAGATCATAAACTGGCCGCTGCCCGTCACAAACGTACTGCTTAGAGCAAAGACCATCCAGGGCTCCATTCCCGTCTGCCCCATGATCATTCCGCACGGCGCGCCTATTGCAACATAGGTAAGCATCACTGGCCAGACGGTTCTAACGATTTTGAGCACCATACGCTTCTCATCCTGACAAGGTCTCCGAGCCGCATGTAGCGACACGGCAGAATCATCATCCGGCAGCAACCGAGTTCACCTACAATTGCCACCGGATCGAAAGACACAACTTTTTAGGAAGTCATTATGACAGCTATCGATCGAGACCGGGCGCGCGCGGCCTTCAAAAGCTACACCGATGCCTACGACGCCACCAACCCACGCATCGCGCTCAAAATCGAGCATACGTACCACGTGGCCGAGGCATGCGATGCCGTAGCGCGCGAGCAGGGCTGGTCGTCAGAAGATATTGACCTGGCATGGCTTTGCGGCCTGCTACACGATATGGGCCGCTTTGAGCAGCTGCGGCGCTGGGACACCTTTAAGGACGCCGAGAGCATGAGCCATGCGGCGCTGGGCATCGAGGTCCTCTTTGGCGAGAATCCCGCCGATGCACCCGCCGTAACGAGCATCCGCGACTTTATCGATGACCCGGCAGAAGATGAGCTCATCCGAGCGAGCATTGCCTATCACAGCGATTTCCGTCTACCCGCGCAGCTCGACGAGCGCACGCGGAGCTTCTGCGATATCGTGCGCGATGGCGACAAGATCGACATTATGCGCACCATCGCCGACAGCACTGTCGACACTATCCTCAAGGTGGACGAGAAGACGTTTCTCGGCAGCCGTTTCTCGTCGCCGACACTTGCCGCCTTTGACGAGCACCGCTGCGTCGCACGCGATGAGCGCGATGAGCCCGCCGACTTCTTGGTGGGGCTTATCTGCTTTATGTTTGAGCTCGTCTATCCAGCAAGCCGCGCGCTGGCGCGCGAACAGGGCGATATCCACCGCCTGCTCGACGCGCCCTTTGGCATTACGCGGCCCTTTACCGACCCCGCCACGCAGGCGACTTGGAGCCGCCTAAAGGACGAGATGCACGACTGGCTGGCGCGCGCCTAGCGCTCAAGCTGGGCCAGCAGCTCCTCGACGACCTCGACGGCGTCCCCAACAACCTTGTACTGGGCAGCACCAAAGATGGGGGCATCCGGGTCCTCGTTGATGGCGATGATGCACTCCGCCCCACCGATGCCGGCAAGATGTTGGATGGCGCCCGAAACACCGATACTCACGAGAAACCTGGGCGAAACCGATACGCCCGTCTGGCCAATCTGGTGGCGATACTCCAGCCAACCCGCCTCCACGACGGGACGCGTGCAACCAAGCTCGGCACCCAGAGCCTCGGCGAGCCTTCGCATCAACGGCAGGTTTTTCTTGGAACCAATGCCGCGACCCACCACGACCAGGCGCTCGGCATTGGCGATCGAGGGCTGCTGTCCCCACTCCTCGGCGGGAATCGAGATCTCGACACGAGCCTTAGCATCATCCGCAAGCGATATCTGGGTGATCGTGCCAGAGCGGCCGTAGTCGAAGTCGGGAGCCTTAAAGATACCGGGGCGCACCGTTGCCATCTGCGGACGGTGGTTGGGGCAAATGATGGTGGCCATCAGGTTGCCGCCAAACGCCGGACGCGTCTGTTGCAGCAGTCCCGTCTCTGTATCCATCGAAAGTACGGTGCAGTCAGCCGTAAGGCCCGTCTGCAAACGCACGGCAACGCCGGGTGCCAGTTCGCGACCAAAAGCGGTCGCACCGTATAGGATGGCCTCGGGTTTGCGTTCGGCTACCAAATCGCAGATCAAGCGGGCGTAGACCTCCGCATCGTTTTGGCGCAGGCGCTCGTCGCGACAGGCCAGGACTTCGTCGGCGCCCGCGCAAACCAGATGCTCCAGGTCCCCGAGCGAGCCCTCGGGGCTCATGCCGACCAGTGCCACCAGACGGCAGCCGCGAGCATCGGCAAGCTCGCGCCCCTTGCCCATAAGCTCATAGGCAACGGGAGTCACCGTATCGTGCTCGTCGGTCTGCACGAAGACCCAAATGTCTCGATATGCATCAAGGTCCACCGCACCAGCGGCCTCGTCACACTCGATCGAGATAGCGTTGACAGGGCAGGCGTCGACGCACCCACCGCATAGGATACAGCCGTCGGTTACGCGGGCGCATCGGTTGGGACGCTCGCCCTCCACCACAATGCCGCCCGAGGCGCAGGCGCGAACGCAGCGACCGCAGCCGATACAGGCTTCGCTATCGATAATCAGTCCGCTCATCTATGCCATCCCCTCGATGATCTTGGCAAGTTTTGCCGCCTGCTCGGACGCCGTTCCGTCAACGGCCTCGCACGTTTGGTCACGGTCGGGCACAAACGAGCGCACGACCTGTGTCGGCGACCCGGCAAGACCGCAACGCGCGGGGTCGGCGTTCACGTCGGCGGCACTGACCACGCGCACGTCCGCCTCCTCCGCCGCGCGGATACCGGCAATACTCGGCATACGCAACTGGCCAATCTCCTTGGCAGTCGTCATCGCGCACGGCATCTCAAGGTACACCGTCTCCTCGCCGGCATCGCATCCGTGAACGAGCGCCAGCGAGCCACAGGTCGTAAAGCCCGCGCTCTGCACGCAGCTCACATCGGTCACGCAGGGAATATCAAAGGCACCGGCAAGCTCGGGACCAATCTGGGCCGTATCGCCATCCACCGCCATCTTGCCGCAGATGAGCAGGTCGAAGTCCTCGTCGAGCGCCTCGATGCCGCACTTGAGGGCATAGGTGGTTGCCAGGGTATCGGCACCTGCAAAGGCGCGATCGGTCAGCAGCAGCGCGTCGTCGGCGCCTCGAGCGATGCAGTCGCGCAGCAGCGACT